>NZ_CP034278.1:0-5223 GCF_003932035.1 Pectobacterium versatile | reverse complement strand
CGGTCACACCGGTCGATCAGACGCTGATGCTCTGAGTCAGTCAGGCGGATTTTGATCTCTCTCGTGCGCTTTTCCATTCTCACTCCGCTGAGAAATATTCGCACCCAAAGTGCGAAAGTTTCGCAGTGGATGCCCGGGGTTTCGGGGGGCGGCGAGCCTCCTGAACCAGTCACAGACGGCGCCTCGTAGAGGGGACGCTGTGTGTACTGGCTTAAGGTACAATGTAGTATGTCAGATTCTGTGTTGGCTGCAAAAAAAAAGCCCTCTGCTAAAGAGGGCTGTTATCTGATATAGGTTGTTTTTGTCTCACGAGTTTTTTTGTCATAGAGTGGTGGTTTACAAATACTCACTTAAGGATATTTATGAGCATAGAGCGCTTACAGCCGGAACATCGTGACGATGGTATGCCTGCGAAGGTGGCATCGTTGGCAAGTTTGCAGTCGATAATTTCAAGAATGGCATCAAACTCACAACTAATGAAAACTTGGGCAATAACTATTGTTACTGGATTTATAGCAATAAAATCGACGCTTGGCGGTCTGGGCTGCCTTTCTTATTTAGTACCATTGCTTTTATGCTTTTCATTTTCATATCTTGATTCTTATTATCTTTCTCAAGAGAGAGTGTTTAGGGGTGTTTATAACAATTTAGCGTCAACTCTCGTTGGGAGTGGTGTTAACTACCTAGATTTCAAGCAACAAATTATTACATCCGTAGGACAACCAAATAACTCATTAAGAGCGTGCTATAAGTCCCCGTCTATAATTTATTTTTACCTTCCGCTGGCCGTTATATCAACAATCATATTAATAAAAGGATGATGTGATGATTGGGAAATTCAGAGTAAATCAGAGAATACTGAGTAATAATAGTTATTTTTTAAGCAGCAATAGCAGCAGCTTAAACTATTCAAATATAAAAAATGATGAGATAGACTCTCATATATTCAATGCAGTTAATGGTGAGATATCAGCAAAGACTTTAACAGATAATCTTTTCCCAGAATCATCTCCTCACGTTTTTATATCTCATAGTAGTAAAGATGTAAGTATAGCAATACGATTTGCCAACACTCTTTATGATAAATATGGCATAGTATCTTTCATTGATTCCCAATTATGGGGACATATTGATTACGCACTTAAAGAAATGCATGAGAAGTATTGTAAAATACCGAACTCTTCCACTTATCACTACACTAAGTCTAATAATTTACTATCACATATACATGCAATCCTGAGTATGGCACTGATGCGAGTTATGGATAATGCTGATTGCGTGATCTTTATTGAGTCTGAAAACTCAATATATCAATATATGGAAAGCAATAAAATAAGCCCTTACAATACAATTGAGAAAAAGTCAGAGACTCTATCCCCATGGATCTCGTCAGAGGTAAACTTTGCAAATAACTTAAGAAAAAATGGCCATATAGATAGAAATGTATTGATAAAGGCAGGAATGGAATCCTACTCTTTAAATAAGAGCAACGAAAGATTAGCGGAAGATGCAATGCCTAAAATAATACATGAGATAGATTTTACTGATTTCATAGAGATAACGGAAAATAGCTTCAGAAATTCACTATCACTCCAAAGATCCATTCCGATTCGCAATTTGGACATGATTTATAGTAAGTACGTTCAAGGCTAAAATTCATTTGCATCGTCTATAGAAAGTAGCTCTACTTACATCCATATCCACCCATGGCTTGGTGTTTTCCAAAGCCATGGGGTTTTTTGGCCTCCCCCCCCCTTTACTTTTCTTTCCTCTCAAACTTTGAATTTCAGGTGTATGTGTGTGTTTAACAAACTCGCCGAAAGAATATTCAGAGAAATTTTTTATAGTCCATTTAGCAATACTATTAGCGATCCCCTTTACTTCACTTTCATCTAAAGGAAAGGGAAATTGCAGGTTGTAGGCGCTGGCTCGCTCATAGCAGGCTTGCAGCCACTGTTTATACTCAGGCCAGCCCTGACGGATGGCGCGATACGCCCACTTACGGGTTTTATCGAAAAGAGTGCAGTTACGGCCTAAGCCGTAATCGGCAACGATTTCTTTATCGTTCGCGGCGTTCAGGTCGAGTGAGTCGGCCAGCCAGTCCAGCGTGTAGAGTTCCGGCTGCCAGACGGCAATTTTCCAGTAACCGTGGTTCGGATTCTTGCAGATTAACCCCGAATACCCCGCGTCAGCGTCCAGTTTTTTACGTAGCGCGTTCTCTACGGCAGCAGCGTACTTCAGCGGCTTCATTTTTCCGTCTGGTGCGGTGCGTATCGAGGTTTTCAGCGCGTAAAGCAGGTGCGCGTGCCCGTTTTCGGGGTTAGTGATGGTCAGCGTTGGCGCTGGCGCGTTGCGGTCGCTCCAGTCGATGGCGGCACCAAGACGGTCAACGTCAAAACCGAGCCAGAACATAGCGTGAGGCTGGTTAAACTGGATGTATTTCGCCAGAATCGCGCGCTCTTTTCCCGCGATGCGTACACCAAAGTGCAGATCGTCCGAAAAGTACGGCTTGTTAGGTAAGCGGTCGTTGAACAGGTCGAGGGCTGGGTTAGTCACTCACGCCAGCGCTTATGGCGGGCTGTTGTCTTGCACTGTGCATGTGCTAATATCCTTCTTAGGTTTTATGCCTGGCCCTGGTCATCATGTCGCTCCGCCAAGAATGAGCATGATTTCCGGGGCTTTGTTTTTTCTGCCGTTAAAGTTACACGCGAACGGCGGCTCCTGTCGAATCCTTCCGTCATAAAGCCTTAATGTGAGGCAAGTTCCTGAAAGAATTTAGGGTTGGCCTGTATGGTCGCCAGCACCTTCGCCGCCAGTCCGGTCGGGTTACGTCTGCCTGTTTCCCAGCTTTTGATGGTGTCGAGGCTGGTGCCAAGCACCTTCGCCATTTCATCCTGCGTCACGTTCAGCTGGGCGCGGAGTGCCTTCACGTCAGCCAGTTCGTAACGCGTGATGCGGGCAGGCGCTTTAACGCCTTTTTTGATCTCGACGGCTTCTTCGAGTGACGCTTTCAGTTCGTCAAAAAAACTCATGCTACACCTCGTCTTTCAGTAGTTTCGTCAGCTTTTTCAGATCTGCTTTTTCGGCGTCCGTCAGGCTGTCTTTGGTGCTTTTCGGGTAGGCCATCACCAGATAGATAATTTCCTCGGTGGCCAGAAAGTAAATCACCCGCGCACTGCCGCTTTTACCCTGTGTGCCGGTCGCCATTCTGATTTTTCGCAGCCCGCCGGTTTGCCTGATAAGATCGCCTTTGTCCGGTGATTCAATCAGCGCTTTCTGGAGCTCTTTGAGCTCGTCGTCCGTGGCGATTTGCTTTATCTGACGGGTAAACATCGGCGTTTCGATAAACTCTATCGCATGGCTCACTGTGTCATTCCCTTTGTATTACAGATGTACATTGTACACCAAAATAACATACCGTCTACGTGGGCATCCCGCATGAGCGGTGCTAAAGCGTCGGGCCGTGATAGCGGGTGCGCTGCTTTTCCAGTTTCAGCTGGTGTTCATGCTGTTTTACGAGCGCATTAACCGGCTGAGATTGTCGCTCAAGCTCTCGACCTGACCGCGCAAGCTGTTCACCTGATTGCTCAAGTGCTGACACACCCTGTCGCTGCGGTTCAGTGCCTGTGAGGTAGTCTCGAACATGTGCTGCAAACTGCTGTAGCTTTCCTGCCATGCCTGATGCTGTTGTTCGTAGCTGGCCTGTAAGCTCTCTAAGGCGCTCAGAAGCTGTTTTTCCATTTCGGTCATGGTTTTCTGTGTCCTGTGGGTCAAAATCGTTCAGGGGCGTTTCTGTGCGTTCTGGCGCGGTTATTTCGCGGTGTACTTCACCACCGTGTTGCCCGCCGTCGAGGTGTAGCTCTCCACGCCGTGCGCTTTCACCGGCAGCACCACCAGATAGCCGTTCTTCTGGCTGTCGTCGCTGTAGATGGTCACCCCTGCGCCGCTTTTCGCTTTCAGGCTCGCCAGCTGCTGACTGTAACCGTCGATGTCGCTCAGGCGTGAGCTGATGATCTGACCCTGAAACCAGATTATCCCGCTCAGGATACCAATCAGGAGCGCGGCGCAGATCACTATCCAGATCAGCGCGGTAGTCGCCGTGGCTCTGATCATGCCCGTCAGCCTGCCGTTCTGTTCGCGGATAGCGTTGCTGATGCTCTGCGAGCTTGATTGCAGTTCCGCGCTGATAGACGTTTCCAGCCTCCCGAACTCGCGCTTCACGCTCTGCTCGGTATCCTGCGCTTGCTGCTTCGATTTCTCCTCGAAGCCCTTCGCCAAATTTAAAATCTCGCTCATAAATCATTCCTTTCAGCCGGATGTTTCTGCCGCCGGACGGGTCGGCAACACTGATGCTGCTTTTGGTTTCACGCGCCACGGTGAGACCAATGCTTTCGAGCTGAGTCACCACGTCCTGCCGGCTGCGTATCACGCCCTGTGCCATCAGGTTCATCAGGCCGGCGGTCAGCTTTTCCGCTGCCTGCTGTTTGTCTCGCGGCAGGTCACTGGCCTGCGTCAGCGGGCGGCGATAGGCGGGGTCATTGGGGTCGCGCAGTCCGAGCCGGTCGTTGGTCAGCGTCTGCCATGCGTTGACCCTGGGACGGTCAGCGCGGTCAAAGTAGGGTTGCAGACGTTTCCCGCTCTGTAATTCGATGTTCGGGATCACGAAGTTCAGCTCGAGGCGGCCTTTGTCCTGATGCTCAACCCATAGACAGGCGTACTGGTCTTTGTCGAGACCGGTCATCAGTGTCTGTTCCCATTCATCCATCAGCCGCGCCTTTTCTGGCTCGGCAATGTCAGCCTCCTGAAAGGACAGCACGCCGGACGTGTAGGCGCGGGCAAAGTCACAGCCGTCAATCAGTTCGCGGGTGCGTTCGGCGTCTCCCCGCAACACTCGGGCGTCACTACGTTGGCGATCTTTGCCCAGCAGGTAATCAACGGGGCCACTGCCCGAACCGGCACCGCGTGAGTGAATTTTAATTATCACGGTGCTGCTCCAGCAGTTCACCCAGATTGCGGTCGAGGCTGTTTAACACCGCCAGCAGTGAAACGCGCTCCGTGGGGTTCAGCCCGTCGAGCTGGTTAAGGCGGCGGGCAATCTGGTTGAGGTTATTGCCTATCCCGCTGACCTGTCGCAGCAGTTCGGGTGCAACATCAGGCAGACGGCGCTTTCGGGCAGTGTGCTCTCCCAGACCGAGCTGACGCAGCCATTCAGCCAGATGCGTT
>NZ_CP034277.1:0-7076 GCF_003932035.1 Pectobacterium versatile | reverse complement strand
TAGCTTGGTTTCATGCTCTGTTAAGTCATAGCGACTAATCGCTAGTTCATTTGCTTTGAAAACAACTAATTCAGACATATATCGCCATTGGACTAGGTAATTTAAATCACTATACCAATGGCGATGGGCTAGTCAATGATAATTACTAGTCCTTTGCCTTTGAACAGTGGGTATCTGTAAATTCTGCTAGACCTTTGCCGGAAAACTTGTAAATTCTGCTAGACCCTCTGTAAATTTCGCTAGACCTTTAGGTGTTTTTTGTCTTTATATTTAAGTGGTTATAATTTCTAGAATAAAGAAAGAATAAAAAAGATAAAAAAGAACAGATCCCAGCCTTGTGGATAACTGACTGTCAGAGTCAGTTGTTCGATATGATAAAAGGATGTCGCAAACACTGTTTGCTCCTCTTCAAAACATACCTTTAAACCCTAAAACACTGAGATAGCACCCTCGCAAGCTCGGGCACATCGCTGAACATTTCTTTCGTCTACGACCATTCAGCAACGGAATCGCTATTCTTTCCGTAAAATTCAGCTCGCTTCGCTCACGGCTCTGGCAGAGAATGAGGGTAAATGGCGCTACAGGCTCTTTTCATTGATGAATGTGAAGATTCCACTGCTGAAACAAGAAAAGCCCGTCACGGGCTTCTCAGTGCGTTTAATCGCTATCGGTTCAGGTATTTCTGTCTCACTTCTTGCTGTTCAGCAGTTCCTGACCTCTGATTTTCCAGTCTGACCACTTGGGATTATCCCGTGACAGGTCATTGAGACTGGCTAATGCACCCAACAGAGCAGCAGTATCATCGACCGGCTTTCCAGTCTGACCATCTACCAGTCCCGCCATGATAAGTAATCCGGCTGACTGATACAGCGCATGGTCACGGGCTTTACGGGCTGCTCTGGCTTCTGCTCGTTTCTCTGCCTGTATCAGGTTCATGACCTTTGTTCTCGCTTCCTGTGCTTTCTCTGCCGCCTGTTCTGCCTGAATCAGCAGTGACAGCGTTTTGATATCCTGCGCTGTCTTGTTGGCTTTATCCGTCAGCAAGACCATGAGCCGCTGTTGCTCATTTGGCGACTTTAATCCACGGATATACTGCACTCTGCCTGCTACCCATTTTTCCTGTTTTTCGCTTTTAATCATTTCCACTTACCCTCTGATTATTAACGGGGAAATTATGCTCACGGGTGGCAGCAAAGGTCAAACTCCACTACCATCCCTGATAACTCTTTTATTTATCAAAGCGCACTTAGACGTTTCTTTACTTCGTTCAGAAACTGTGCGCGCCTTCAGCGGGATAAAACACGATGGCATCCTATCATCTAAGCGTAAAAACCGGTGGGAAAGGCAATGCCTCTCCCCATGCCGATTACATTTCGCGTGAGGGAAAGTATGCCCGTGAAAAAGACTCCGACCTTGAGCATAAGGAGTCCGGCAATATGCCCGCATGGGCAGCGCATAAGCCGTCCGAGTTCTGGAAAGCCGCTGACACGTTTGAACGTGCCAACGGCTGCACCTACCGCGAGATTGAAATTGCTCTGCCGCGTGAACTGAAACCGGAGCAGCGTCTTGAGCTGGTTCGCGATTTTGTCCGGCAGGAAATTGGCGACCGTCATGCGTATCAGTTCGCTATTCATAACCCGAAAGCGGCGATAGCCGGAGGTGAACAGCCGCACGCGCATATCATGTTCTCTGAGCGGATGAATGACGGCATTGACCGTGATCCTCAGCAGTATTTCAAACGGGCGAACACTAAAGATCCGGAGCGTGGCGGGGCTAAAAAGGTGCGTTTCGGGGAAAATCCGACGGAGCGCAAAGAGCATCTTGTTGCCCAGCGTGAGCGCTGGGCTGACCTCCAGAATATCCATCTTGAACGGTATCAGCATACTGACCGTGTCGATGCCCGTTCCCTGAAAGCGCAGGGCATCGAGCGGGAGCCGGAGCGGCATCTGGGCGCGGGACAGGTACAGCGATTCGACACTGACCAGTTACAGGCCATTCTTGAGCGCAGGGATGCCGAAAGACAGGCTCAGCAGTGCCGTGATGAACGTGACAGCGTGATTGACGTAACCACCTCGTTACGGGAAGCCCTCAGTGAGAGGGACACTCTGACGACAAAACAGGCGCAGCAGCCGGAGCCGGAGCCTGAACAGGACGCCGTTTCCGGCAGGGTATTCGATTTTGAAAAAGAGCCGGAGAAGTTGAACGAACTGGTCAGCGATGCCATGAAGGAGATACAGGAAGAAATTGACCTTCAGTCCCTTGTTAACGATGCGATGGCGGAGTTTCAGGGGATACATCAGGAGATGGTCAGGCAGCAGGAACGAGAGCGTCTGGCGGAAAAACAGCGTCAGCAGGAGAAAGAACGGAAGAGACTCTCCGAACAGAAACGACAGAAGCCGGATAAGGGCTGGTCATTTTCACGATAGACAGGGTTTTGTATGAGTGACGAGATTAAAAAAATTGCTGCCCTTATAGGGCATCAGCAAGTACAGGAAAAACGGGTCGCCGCGCTGATTGACCAGTTTCAGAATGAATCTGCGCAGCTAAGCAGCCATACAGCACAATTGGTTCAGGTTATCCGTGAGCTGGATAGTGCGTCTGGCAACATGACTGATACCGTCAAAAAGTCCGTCAGCGCTGCCTTGAATCAGGTTGAACAAGAGTTAAAAAAAGCTGGAATGGAGCAGCAGAAGCCTGCCCTGAATGCCTTGAGTCAGGTGGTTCAGGTTGCTAATGAGTCCGTATACGCTATGCGTCGTGAAATGTTTCGCTATACGTGGAAGTCTGCGATTTATATTGTCATGACAATATTGGTTGTTATGGCATCATGTGTTGCTGCTCTTACGTGGTTTATCGACGACGGTTATGGACAGATCGCGCTGATGCAGGCGAAAAAATCTGAGTGGGAGCGCAAAGCTCCGCTGGCTAATATTAGTACCTGCGATGGTAAACCTTGTGTGCAGGTTATTGGTGTGGAATACACTAATAAAAAAGGTGAACGTTTTTATTTAATTAAGTAATGTAGTTTTATCTCTTTTTGATGGGGTTTTATCATGAGTGACTCATTAGTTATTTCTTTGCAGAAACAGTTGTTTGATAATGGAAGGAAAACATCAGAAATTCTCAGTTTTGCATTGTTTGTTGCGAGGAAGTTAAAAAATAAAGATATTTGCAAATTACTGTCACCTGAATCTAATGGTTACGGAGTTGACGACCCAATAGCGCCATTTAGAATATTAAAAGGAGATTTAATAGCCTTTGATGGTGATAAAGAAATAGAGATAAACCTATCAAAACCTCATTTAATTCAGTATGAACAGGTTAGGCTATCAATATCTGAGATAGAAAGCTTGTGTGAAAGAAATTCAGGAGAGTTCTTTTACCTTCCTGTTAATGATGAAGATATAGAGAGTAAGATAAAACATGAATTAAAAAATAACTTTATGCATAAAGTTAAACTTTTAGGTATTAGTAATGGCTATGTAAGTGATGATTTAATTCAAGAATTTATGCCTGAGCATAAAATAAAATTGAAAATCAACAAGTTGAGTTACTTAAGGGTTGTTCATATTGTTCGAACCATTATTCAGGAGATCTCTATATATCTTGAAGAAAATGGGTTCTCCGGAGATTCTTTTGTTTTTACAGAAAAAGAGACAACAATGTCAGTTAATAACTACCATATAGAAAATTTAAATGGAATTGTAGGTGATGTTGTAAATAGCAATGTTACTCAAAATAATATTGTTGACTTTAAGGGGAGTGAGAGTCTTCTTCGAGAGTCATTAAAAGATAAATTAGTACCTCAAAATGATATTGACGATATCGCGAATATACTTACTAATTCAGATATTCCTGATAGTAAGGATTCATTCTCTTCTGAGGTTAAAGATTGGATGAAAAAAATGATCGGCAAGTCTGTAGATGGGGTTTGGGGCGTCGGGGTGGCATCTGCTGGCGGGATCCTGTCGCAAATAATATGTCGATACTATGGGTTATCTTGATGTAATCCCTTTGATTTGGATGAAAAAAAACCACCTTGCGGTGGTTTTTTTTCATTTCTTTGTGTTCGTCGGTATCGCAATTTTTCAGCGTCGCGAGGAAGATTACCGGCTCTTTTTCCCTCACCATTTGCAAACATAGTACACATGGTGAGGTGGGGTTGTCAAGAACATGTTGTTTTATAGTTTTCTCTTCACGGTAGTGTTTTCTGATAAATTTTAAAGCGAATTTATTTTTTGCTATCTTCTTGGAAATTTTTTATTTCAACATCAACATCATCTTTTTTGTTTGATTTAGAATCAGTAGTGTACATGTACATCTCTTTTAGAGAGTCAAAGTTTTTTTCTATATCAATCAATTTGTTTTTTAGTTCTTCATTCTCTTTTTTTATTCTTTCCGCTTCGATATATAAGGTTGACTTTGATATTGACGCAAGCAAACCTGTATCTAAAAGTTTTTTATCTTTTTTGCTTAATTGCGCTCGGTATTCTTCATTTCTAAGGAATTTATTCCTACCTTTAACTCTAAACAATGGAGGTAATATTCTTGATATGCATACTGTTTGTATCATATCACAAAGTGCATATGATTCTTTTTTTGTAAAGTCTCCAATATTTTCTTTTGACTCGTCTGATAGTTCAAATACTAAATTGTTATCTAACAAATTACTTGGTTTTTGCGATGTTAATGGAATTACTTTTACACCTCTCCTATCAACCTTGACAACAATCGCTGGTCGTCTTTTATGCATTTCACCATTTTGTATGTTATCTGGGTAGCGTTTGTTCGTTCTTATTTCAGAACTGTTTTTTATGCACTTATTTATATGGCCAAACTCAACTATTACTATTTTACCTTTGTATAGTATAGAGTTCGCGCTTTTTAATCCTTTCCGTTTTAATGTTTGAGGTAGATAAATATCTTCTGATACATCAATAGGAGAAAGCCATATGTATATAAATAATTCGTCATGTTCTTTGCTTTCTATTTTTGTATCATTTATTTCCCACCTGTGCTCGGGTCTTTTATTGAAGAATTTAGTTATAAATAAAGGGTGTCTTTTAGGATCGCCTATAGGTAAAGTGAAAAAAGGCGTCATTACCTGATTTATATTGTCAAATATTTCCCTTCCTAATTCCGGATCTGATTCTTTATTTTCTTTGGAGTGAAGATAAATTATTGTTATCATTTTTTCTCGGCTTTATTTTTCAAATGATACTTGTTATATGTATTTTATATTACTAACTGATCATATAAAAGATAATTAGCAACAGATAAATATCTTTTTATTAGGGTGAACCTTAGATTTAACAAAAGAGTTCTTTTACGCCCTCACCCCTGAGTCTGGATGTACCGCACCCTACATGGCTGAGACGAGTGATTTTATCTTTTCAGCCTTTTCAAAATGGTCCAGCTTCATCTCCATGATCCACCAGTGTGCCACCTCCATCAGCAGTTCCGGGTCATCGTTTTTGTTGGCAAAGAACGCATAGAATGACAGCCCAGCATTGCTACCCTTGGCCGCGATCTTTGCTTCACAGACCCTGATAATCTTTTCCTTCATCCCTGTCCGCATACGGTCTCCTTTTTGACATGGCTGTAAGTAACGATATTTACCATAACATCCCTTACCCGCACCACCCGAACACCACTCACTGCCAGAACCCGCCGGAACGTCCAAAAACGCGGGTTTTGCACCCCGAAAACGGGGCGTTTTTATGTTGACGGTTTGTTATCAGGATTGCGGTTTTGGTTTCAGCTCGTTTGCCGGCTGAAACCGCTATTTCTTCCAGAATTGCCATGATTTTTTCACCACCGGCTGCTTCACTGGTTCCTGTGTTGCCGGTAGCTTGGATTCGATTAGCAGCATGGCTTGTTTAAGACTTTCTATGTGCGACTGCTGAGCTGTAACGAGTTGTCTCAGGTGTTCAATTTCATGTTCTAGTTGCTTTGTTTTACTGGTTTCAATTGTTCCATTAGGTGTTGCATGCTGTTCATCTGTTACATTGTCACTCTGTTCATGGTGAACAGCTTTGAATGCACCGAAAACTCGTAAAAGCTCTGATGTGTCTATCTTTTTTACGCTGTTTTCATCTGTACATGTGGACAGTTTTCCGTTTGATATGTAACGGTGAACAGTTGTTCTACTTTTATTTGTTAGTCTTGATGCTTCACTGATAGATACAAGAGCCATAAGAACCTCAGTTCCTTCCGTATTTAGCCAGTATGTTCTCTAGTGTGGTTCGTTGTTTTTGCGTGAGCCATGAGAACGAACCATTGAGATCATACTTACTTTGCATGTCACTCAAGAATTTTGCTTCAAAACTGGTGAGCTGAATTTTTGCAGTTAAAGCATCGTGTAGTGTTTTTCTTAGTCCGTTATGTAGGAGGGAGTCTGATGTAATGGTTGTTGGTATTTTGTCACCATGCATTTTTATCGGGTTATTCGCAAGCTCGGTTACAAGATCCATTTGTCTATCTAGTTCAACTTGGAAAACCAACGTATCAGTCGGGCGGCCTCGCTTATCAACCACCAATTTCATATTGCTGTAAGTGTTTAAATCTTTACTTATTGGTTTCAAAACCCATTGGTTAAGCCTTTTAAACTCATGGTAGTTATTCTCAAGCATCAACATGAACTTAAATTCATCAAGGCTAATCTCTATATTTGCCTTGTGAGTTTTCTTTTGTGTTAGTTCTTTTAATAACCACTCATAAATCCTCATGGAGTATTTGTTTTCAAAAGACTTAACATGTTCCAGATTGTATTTTATGAATTTTTTTAACTGAAAAAGATAAGGCAATATCTCTTCACTAAAAACCAATTCTAATTTTTCGCTTGAGAACTTGGCATAGTTTGTCCACTGGAAAATCTCAAAGCCTTTAACCAAAGGATTCCTGATTTCCACAGTTCTCGTCATCAGCTCTCTGGTTGCTTTAGCTAATACACCATAAGCATTTTCCCTACTGATGTTCATCATCTGAGCGTATTGGTTATAAGTGAACGATACCGTCCGTTCCTTCCTTGTAGGGTTCTCAATCGTGGGGTTGAGTAGTGCCACACAGCATAAAAT